>NZ_JAPDCN010000002.1:0-24488 GCF_027706185.1 Aeromonas sp. Y318-3 | reverse complement strand
CGATGGCTTGATTTAGCCCAGTAATCTCTCCATCACGCTCTACGATGGCTTGATTTAGCCCAGCAATCTCTCCATCGCGCTCTACGATGGATTGATTTAGCCCAGTAATCTCTCCATCACGCTCTACGATGGTTTGATTTAGCCCAGTAATCTCTCCATCACGCTCTGCTATGGCTTGATTTAGCCCAGTAATCTCTCCATCACGCTCTACGATCGCTTGAGTCAGCCCAACAATCGCTCCATCACGTTCTGATATCGCATGTTTTAGCCCGGCAATCTCTCCATCACGCTCTTTCAAATCATGAGTGAGTCCAATAATAAAATTATTTGACTCACTCACTATGCTATTAAGTCCAGATATTTTCTTGTTACAATCATCAAGCCGCTGATGGCGAGCTCGAATGAATTTAATAGCTTTGATTGCTGTATCACATGCTTCCGTAGAAAATGAGTTTTTCACTATCGGTGGTTGCTTGTCATATCCAAGAAGGTCAAAATCTTGAGAATACAATGTCCTTATCAATTCTGCACTACGTTCAGAAACAAACTCGGGCATATAAGGAATTATACTTTCGTTAGAACGACGATTTTGAAATGGGCTCGGAATATATACCCCAAGATGCTCACGAAGCTGCAATGTTAGTTCTTCACACTCCTCTATTCTTGTCAGGCATGAATAGTTAATGAGGTCAGGTCTAAGTAAATCAACCTGAGGAGTCCAGTGTTGATCCCAATAGGACAGAGCTTCATTTAATGCAACATGTTCCAAAAATTGTTCGAATGCATTGGTTATATCAGATGCGCTTGCAATAGGATGGTGATAAAAATCAGTGCCGATATATCTATTCGCTTGTAATGGCTCTCGTACTAAAATCTTAGACTGCCATGCTGAAAATATTCTTTTATATGGATTTCGGACTACTGCAAATCGGAAAAAGGAATCCGACTCAAGGCAATTTTTTAAATCCTGAAAATTTATCCCGGTTACATTGGGAGCAACTCTGTGAGAATCATGAATAATAAGTTCAGGATCACTCTCGGCACTATCCGTTAGCTGCCTTAAATCATCAGAATAACCTTCCAAGGCAGCAAACCACCATTTTATAGTTGTACATGCAACTTTGGGAGTCGCTACATATAAAAGTTTATGACGCTCGGAGCGATAACTGCTCCACTGGAGATAATTACCAAGTTTTATTTTGTCTTGTTCAGACCAATCATCAATATTCACAGAAGCACCCTATTACATATCTGGAAAAGTATTAGCTACTTATACAACTACATGGCCATATTTCAAAGCTCAAGTATGATTTGCATAAAAAGTATAAAAGTTATATCTGAAAACTGCATCTACGTAGGAAGTTCAATGATAATTACAAATCAACCATTGATTTTTACAGCAGGTTCCGCTTCACGCAAATCCACATAACCAAAAGAATGGATTGCTTCTCCAGGGTTTACCCTAAACATGATTGCATCAACAATACGATGTGCACAATGAGGCTCTGTACTCGACCAAATACCACCACCTGAAAAATATACGCCAGGTAACAAATCCATACGAAATGTAAATTTCATTTCAAAATCCTGACCAGCCCTAACATTCTCCAGATAGAGCCCTTCTTGTGGGAAACGTTGCCCAGTAATTTCTATCCCGGAAACTGACTTGATATGTATACCAAAGTAGATACCTGAGAAATCTTTTAGAAAATGACCTGAAACAATAAAGTCGTACGTATTGCTCGACTGTAATATATTGACAACTTCATTGTTATTATTAATGATTCTTACCTCATTAATTATTGCGCCTTGACTAGGATAAATTGTTGTTGTCTCAGGTATTAGCCCTGGGTCATAGGCATCGTTAAGTTTATTTTTTTTAGCTTCTGTTTTGATGGTTATATTTGAGCATTCTTTTTTTTCTTCGATATTAACTTCTTGATTATGACTTGAGAACTCATCGCTAAGAAGTTCGCAAATAAAACGCTCTCGACTATCAATTGAAGCATAAAGTATCTTCTGATAAATACGCACAACAGAGGGTGAATCGCCAAACACGAGCTGGTTACCATGATCAAGTAGAAGCGTCCTATCGCACAGTTCAACTATGCTGGCAGACGAATGTGATACAAAGAGTATTGACGACCCCTTACTTTTGAGCTCCTCAAGTCTAGCAAAACACTTTCTTTGAAATTTTTCGTCGCCGACAGCAAGAGCCTCATCGACAACGAGTATATCCGGATCAACCATGGCCTGAACAGCAAATGCCAAACGAACAGTCATCCCACTGGAGTAAGTTTTTACTGGCCTTTCAATAAACTCACCGATGTCGGCAAAATCAGCAATATCATCAAAACGCTCATCTATCTCTTTATTGCTCAAACCTAATACTGCGCCATTAAGATATACATTTTCTCTGCCGGTAAATTCCGGATTAAAACCTGAACCAAGCTCCAATAGTGCGGCAATACGCCCTTTGGTATTAATGCTACCCGAAGTTGGATTCAACGTACCACAAATCATCTGTAATAGCGTTGATTTTCCACTACCATTACAACCAATTATACCAACTGTTTCCCCTTTTTTTACTTCGAAATTTACATTTCTAAGGGCCCAAAACTCTCTAAAATAATTTTGGCGCTCGACAATTCTCACCACACTTTGCATTCGGGGAAAAATAAACTGTTTTAAGCGGTCACGAGGTGTATCGTACACTTCATAACACTTACTAAGATTTTCGACTTTAATTGCAATATCAGAGAACATCCGCAAATCCTTTTCTAGTTTTTTGGAACCAAGCAAAGCCAACCCAAGCAAAGAACATTGCAACTAACCAATATGATAGTAATAAAGCAGGATCTGGTAATTCTCCCCAGTAAAGAACATCACGGGCACTCTCGATGACTTGGGTTAACGGATTAAGAAGAAGAAAATCTCGATATTGTTCTGGTATAGCACTCATAGGATAAAAAATTGGGCTCATAAACATCAAAGCAGTAGTGATGAGACCAATGAATTGTGAAACATCACGTAAAAATACCCCCAATGATGCAAGAATCCAACTAAGCCCCATAATAAAGAAGATAAAGGGTATAATCACTAACGGTAGTAGCAGAGCTGTCCAATGAGGAATACCTATCAATATGACATATGCAACAAACCAAACTAAAAGACTCAAAGCGGCATGATAGATGGCGGAGCAAAGATTGACAAAAGGTAGTATTTCCAGTGGAAAAACAACTTTTTTTACATAGTTAGGATTTCCTAGTATCAATCCGGGCGCACGATTAATACACTCAGCGAACAAATTAAAAATAATCAGCCCAGCAAATAGAATAAGTGCAAACTCTGCCTTTGATTCATTTACCGTACCCCAACGAGCCTTGAACACTTCGCTAAATACAAAAGTGTATATCGTCAACATAAAGAGAGGGTTTAGAAATGACCAAAACAGCCCCATCGTTGAGCCGCGGTAACGCCCCAACACCTCCCTTTTTGCCGAGGCACTAATTAGAGATCGGTTACGCCATATGCAGGCTATTGTTTCAATTGGTGTTGCAGGAAAATTACGCATTAAAATTACGGCTCCGTACTTGTAAATTCTTGATTATATATCTCATTATCTTGACCCTATCGAATACAATAACTATTCTTCATAACTTCTTTAAAAGTACGGCGCCAAGCAAACTTATATTTCCAGCAAATGTCTGGCGATAAATACCGCTGCGTTTAACATAAAGTAAACGAGACAGTAGGCCATATTCTCTTATTTTAGAAAAGTCAGCCAATCGCTTTTTGTTTTCATCAGTAAGACTTGGTTCTATATTTGCCAGAGCATTGATATGAATCTCATTCCAAGATTTTAGACGTCCTTGAAAGTGCTTTTTCATTCGAATAATTCTGGCGCGCAAAGAGTCATCACTACCAATGAGATTGGCTGTATGTTGGCGATAGCGAACAGTAGGCGTAGAGTCGTAAAATACTATTCCTCCACAGCCAGTCACGACTAAATATGCCCACCAGTCATGAATAACTATAGATATATTTTGGCCGGTTTGGCACAATAAATCTATTGTCGTCTTATTTAAAACCATCGTATTTCCACTTGCGATATTTTGCATAAGCGCATTAGAAAAACTCGGGGCTTTCTTATTTATTGTGGAAAGACCTATTTCATTATTGTTTTCATTGACTAACAATGTGCTCGAGCAATATAAAGCTGGTATGTTACTTTTAATCTTTTGTAGCCAATTCAATGCTCTCTCCAGCTTGGATGGAATCCAAATATCATCTTGATCTGAAAAAGCATAATAATCTGCTTCGAATGCCTTATTGCATATCAACGACATAAAATTTTTCGTTACACCTTGCCTCGGTCCTTCAACAATAGTAAGCTGGTTTTCTCTCCATTTATGTTTAAATTTTTCTAAAATATTTCTGGTATTATCTGTTGAACCATCATCGGAAGCAATGACAGCCCAATTAACATAGGTTTGCTCCTCAAATGAAATTAATTGTTCTTCAAGAAATTTTTCACCATTACAAGTACATATTAATATTAAAACATGAGGGTTCTCATTTTCTTTGAACATATTATTTGATTGCATGGATTAATAACCCTATGAATATCACTACATTAGTGGCAACAATGCTCAGCAGTCTGACTATTCGATATGCTATTAAAAAATACGAATTTGGCACTGACATAGTTCACCATCTGATCATTGATATCTAAAACTGCTGCATTATCAATGCCAACCAAACGCATAAATATGTTCAAAATAACTCAGCTACATCAAAAGTTCTAGATAGCATATCTTTTGAGGATAAGAGGGGACCAGGAGAGGTTATAGGCCAAGCAATGGCTAAACGAACATCGTTCCAAAGTATACTTCTTTCTGCAGACGGCTCGTAGTAGCTTGTTGTTTTGTAAAGAAATTCAGCTGTATCCGTTAACGTCACAAATCCATGAGCAAACCCTTCCGGGATCCACAATTGCCGCTTGTTTTCACCTGACAAGTGAACGCCAACCCACTGCCCAAAAGTTGGTGAGTTTTTTCGGATATCTACCGCTACATCAAATACCTCACCCGCTACACAACGCACCAGCTTACCCTGGGCATGGGGCGGCAATTGATAGTGCAAACCGCGCAATACCCCTTTTGACGATTTGGAGTGATTATCCTGCACAAAAGTTACCGGATATCCTACCGCCTCTTCAAACAACTTGTGATTGAAGCTCTCAAAGAAAAATCCACGCTCATCACCAAAGACTTTTGGCTCAAAAATAAGCACGTCAGGAATTGCTGTCTTGATTACATTCATCTGTCTATCCACATTAAATTCAATCTTTATAGGGGGAGCATATACCCTCCCCCTATATCACATCAGACTTTGGCAACCATTCTTAACAAATATTGGCCATACGCATTCTTTGCCAATGGCGCAGCAAGTTCACGCACCTGCTCGGCAGTAATGAATTTCTGGCGATAGGCAATCTCTTCCGGGCAGGCCACTTTCAACCCCTGACGCGTCTCGATGGTCTGAATAAAGTTGCTCGCTTCAATCAGGCTTTCATGGGTGCCAGTATCCAGCCAAGCATAACCACGGCCCATCATGGCCACCGACAGATTGCCTTGCTCCAGGTAAATACGGTTCACATCGGTAATTTCCAGCTCACCTCGGGGCGATGGCTTCAGGCTCTTGGCGATCTCCACCACGCTGTTGTCGTAGAAATAGAGTCCGGTCACCGCATAGTTGCTCTTGGGCTCCAGTGGCTTCTCCTCCAGAGAGATAGCGGTACCCTCTTTATCAAATTCAACCACCCCATAACGCTCGGGGTCATGCACATGGTAGGCAAAGACGGTTGCGCCACTCTCTTTGGCCGCTGCGGCTTCCAGCTGCTTCTGCAGGTCATGGCCGTAGAAGATGTTGTCGCCGAGTACCAGTGCACAGGGGTCTGATCCGATAAACTCTTCACCCAGAATAAAGGCTTGTGCCAACCCGTCCGGACTTGGTTGGACCTTGTATTGCAAGTTCAGGCCCCACTGGCTGCCATCACCCAGCAGTTGCTCAAAACGGGGGGTATCTTGCGGCGTGCTGATGATCAAAATATCGCGAATCCCGGCCAGCATCAGGGTGCTGAGCGGATAGTAGATCATCGGCTTGTCATAGATGGGCAGCAGCTGCTTGCTCACCGCCATGGTCACAGGATAGAGACGGGTGCCTGAGCCACCGGCCAGAATAATGCCTTTACGTTTGGTCATGATGCTTGTTTCTTATTTTTAAATTGCAAAAGAAAAGGGTGGCTTGTGGCCATGCCTTTTATGTTTTATCCCTGCCAGCCAGGGAGGCAGTCACTCCCCCCCTGACCAGTGATTTATTTGCCGAGGATCTCGGTCAACATACGCTCTACCCCGACCATCCAGTCAGGCAGCACCAGATCGAAGGTGCGCTGGAATTTACCGGTATCAAGGCGGGAGTTATGAGGGCGTTTGGCCGGGGTCGGGAAGGCACTGGTCGGCACTGCATTCAGTTGTGTCACCGCCAGTTCAACGCCAGCCTCTCTGGCTTTGGCAAACACCAGCTGGGCGTAGTCAAACCAGGTGGTGGTACCGGAGGCAATCAGATGGTACAGCCCGGCGACCTCGGGTTTACTCTGCGCAACACGGATCGCATGGGCGGTGCAATCGGCCAGCAACTCGGCGCCAGTCGGTGCGCCGAACTGGTCATTGATCACTGACATCTCGCTACGCTCTTTGCCAAAGCGCAGCATGGTCTTGGCAAAGTTGGCGCCGCGGGCGGCATAGACCCAGCTGGTACGGAAGATCAGATGACGGGAGCAGAGGGACGCACCTTGCTCACCCGCCAGCTTGGTTTCACCGTAGACGTTGAGCGGTGCAGTTGCATCGGTTTCCACCCACGGACGCTCGCCGCTACCATCGAACACATAGTCGGTGGAGTAATGCACCAACCAGGCACCCAATGCTTCCGCTTCTTTGGCGATCGCCGCTACACTGGTCGCGTTGAGCAGCTCGGCAAACTCCCGCTCGCTCTCCGCCTTGTCGACTGCGGTATGGGCCGCGGCGTTGACAATCACGTCCGGCTTGACCAGACGTACCGTATCGGCCACCCCTGCCGGTTTGCTGAAATCGCCACAATAATCGGTGGAGTCAAAATCAACGGCAGTGATGCGCCCGAGCGGGGCCAGTGCACGCTGCAGCTCCCAGCCTACCTGGCCGTTTTTGCCAAACAGCAGGATATGCATCAGGCACGCTCCCCGTAATTCTGCTCAATCCAGGATTGGTAGGCACCGCTCTTGACGTTACTCACCCACTGCTGGTTATCCAGATACCACTGCACGGTTTTGCGAATGCCCGACTCGAACGTTTCTTGCGGTTGCCAAGCAAGCTCACTGCTCATCTTGCTGGCGTCGATGGCATAACGACGGTCGTGGCCAGGGCGATCCGCCACATAGGTGATTTGATCGCGGTAAGAGCCCGCTTTGGGCACCATCTCGTCCAGCAAATCGCAGATAGTGTGTACCACCTCCAGATTCTGTTTCTCGTTATGACCGCCGATATTGTAGGTCTCTCCGACCAAGCCGGTAGTCACCACCTTGTAGAGCGCGCGCGCGTGATCTTCTACATAAAGCCAGTCACGAATTTGGTCACCCTTGCCATAGACCGGCAGCGGCTTGCCATCCAACGCGTTAAGGATCACCAGCGGGATCAGCTTCTCGGGGAAATGATAAGGGCCGTAGTTGTTGGAGCAGTTGGTGACGATGGTCGGCAGACCGTAAGTACGGCGCCAGGCGCGCACCAGATGGTCACTGGATGCCTTGGAGGCAGAATATGGGCTGCTGGGGGCATAGGGGGTGGTCTCGATAAAGAGCGGCAATGGTTCACCGGCAGCCACTTCATCCGGATGAGGCAGATCGCCATACACCTCATCGGTGGAGATATGGTGGAAGCGGAAGGCCGCCTTGCGCACCTCATCCAGGCCGTTCCAGTAGGCGCGAGCCGCTTCCAGCAACATATAGGTGCCAACGATATTGGTCTCGATAAAGTCAGCCGGCCCTGTGATGGAGCGGTCAACATGGCTTTCGGCAGCCAGATGCATCACCGCATTCGGCTGATGCTGGGCAAAAACCCGATCCAGCTCGGAACGGTTGCAGATATCTACTTGTTCGAAGGTATAACGATCGCTGGACGAGACATCGGCCAGGGATTCCAGATTGCCAGCATAGGTGAGTTTATCGAGATTGATAACGGAATCTTGGGTATCACGGATGATATGGCGTACAACAGCAGAGCCGATAAAGCCTGCGCCACCGGTAACGAGAATTTTCATAGATATGTTATCTCTTGCGAAGAGTTGATATGTGATAGGTGCGGACTGAAATGGAGTAAAACGCTGAAGAGCTGAAGCAATGTCTAAAATTCACTCAACATCCGAGAGCTGGCATTTTATTAAACAAAGCAAAAGTTACATTGATGACAGGCAAACATCATGGCTACCGCCCCTGGGTTACAGCCCCCAGTTTGCTGCTTTTAACCGAATTTTGTTTGCTGTTGGTCATCGTGTCCTCCAGCATTTTTATGTTTTGATGGTCGATAACAGTGTTACCCGCTCGTTTTTTATAGCCAAAAAGAGGGGTACCAAACCAAACGACACATAGCCTACCAGCCCGATAAGGGACAGATTCTATCTCGTTTTTTATAAACCTGCACACCAAAAAGTGCCTTCATCAAGGGTTTTGATCAAGATTCGATGGAGAACCACAAGCACTTGATGAACTCATCCGAATCACCTTTCAAAATCGAACAGATCACAGCCAAGTTACCGTTTTTCAGGCGAAAAAATGGAGCAACCGCTCGTGTTGCCCCATTTTATAGTCAGCTTCAACTGACTTATTTGTCAAATTGTGATCTGTCGCTCAGAACAGATGGACACGCTTTTGCTCAGTCACCTTTTGACTCAACTGCTGCAGCCATGCGCGCCTCTTTGCTCTGGTGGCTGGTGAAGTAACGCATCACCAGCACGAAGAAGAGCGGCACGAAGAAGATGGCCAGCACGGTGGCACTGATCATCCCCCCCATCACGCCGGTACCGATGGCGTTACGGCTGCTGGCACCGGCGCCGGAGCTGATCACCAGCGGCAATACCCCGAGGATAAAGGCGAGCGAGGTCATCAGGATCGGACGCAGACGCAGGCGTGCCGCCTCCACCACCGCCTCACCCAAGCTCATCCCCTTGTCGTAGAGCTCTTTGGCAAATTCCACGATCAAAATCGCGTTTTTTGCCGACAAGCCGATGGTGGTGAGCAGACCAACTTGGAAGTAGACGTCGTTCTCCAGCCCGCGCAGGGTAGCAGCCACAATGGCCCCCAGAACCCCGAGCGGTACTACCAGCATCACCGAGAACGGAATGCTCCAGCTCTCGTAGAGGGCCGCTAGACAGAGGAACACCACCAGCAAGGAGATGGCGTAGAGCGCAGGTGCCTGTGAACCGGCCTGACGCTCCTGGAAGGAGAGCCCGGTCCACTCGATACCCACCCCTTCCGGTAATTGTTTCACCATTTGCTCGATGGCAGCCATCGCATCACCGGTACTCTTGCCGGGCGCCGCCTCACCGACGATCTCCATCGCCGGCACACCGTTATAGCGCTCCAGACGGGGCGAACCGAAGCTCCACTCGGTGCTGGCAAAGGCGGAAAAGGGCACCATCTGACCGGCACTGTTGCGCACATACCAGAGTTTCAGATCTTCCGGGTTCATCCGGAAGGGGGCATCCGCCTGCATATAGACCTTCTTGATCCGGCCACGGTCGACGAAATCATTGACGTAGGACGAGCCCCAGGCAGTGGCCAGGGTGTTGTTGATATCCGCGATGGAGAGCCCCTGCGCCAGTGCCTTCTCGTAGTCGATCTTGATATCGAGCTGCGGCGTATCTTCCATCCCGTTCGGACGCACCCGCACCAGATTGGGATCCTGCGCCGCCATGCCGAGCAGCTGGTTGCGTGCCGCCATCAGCTTGTCGTGACCGATACCGCCGCGATCCTGCAGGAAGAAGTCAAAACCGGTCGCCGTCCCCAGCTCCGGGATCGGAGGCAGGTTGAAGGCGAACACTTGCGCCTCCTTGATGCTGAACAGATAGCCCATGGCACGACCGATAATGGCATTGGCGCTGCGATCCGGGCTCTTGCGCTCGCTCCAGTCCTTGAGCTTGATAAAGGCCATACCCGCGTTCTGGCCACTACCGGCGAAGCTGAAGCCGGATACGGTCAGCACAGAATCGACATTATCCTTCTCGTTTTTCAGGAAGTAGTCGCGCATGTCCGCCAGCACCACCTCGGTGCGCTGCTTGGTCGCCCCCACCGGCAGTTGCACCATGGACATGATAACCCCCTGATCCTCTTCCGGCAGGAAGGAGGTGGGCATCCGCATAAAGAGCACTGCCAGTACCGCCAGCATGGCACCGTAGATCAGGCTGTAGCGCACGCCCTGCTTGATCACCTTGCGCACGCCGCTCTGATAGCGGTTGGTACCGGCATCAAAGGCGCGGTTGAACCAGCCAAAGAAGCCGCGCTTGGCACCAAACTCGCCATGTTTCATCGGCTTGAGCAGGGTGGCACAAAGCGCCGGCGTCAGGATCAACGCCACCAGCACCGACAGCACCATGGCCGAGACGATGGTCAGCGAGAACTGGCGATAGATGGCGCCAGTCGAGCCGCCGAAAAAGGCCATCGGCACGAACACGGCGGAGAGCACCAACGCGATCCCCACCAGCGCGCCGGTGATCTGGGTCATCGACTTGCGGGTCGCTTCCAGCGGGGAGAGATCCTCCTCACTCATCAGACGCTCCACGTTCTCCACCACCACGATGGCGTCATCCACCAGCAGGCCGATGGCCAGCACCATACCGAACATGGTGAGGGTGTTGATGGAGAAGCCGAACGCCGCCATCACCCCGAAGGTACCGAGCAGCACCACAGGCACCGCAATGGTCGGGATCAGGGTGGCGCGGAAATTCTGCAGGAACAGATACATGACGCAGAACACCAGGAAGACCGCCTCGATCAGGGTCTGCACCACCTCCTCGATGGAGATCTTCACAAACGGCGTAGTGTCGTAGGGGTAGACGATCTCCATATTGGCCGGGAAATAATCCGAGAGCTCATTGAGCTTGGCACGCACCTTCTCGGCGGTATCCAGCGCGTTGGCACCGGTCGCCAGCTTGATGGCAACCGCGGCGGTAGACTGGCCGTTGTAGAGCGCATCGGCGTCATAGCTTTCGCCTGCCAACTCGACCCGGGCCACATCTTTCAGCCGTACCTTGGAGCCATCCTGATTCACCCGCAGCAGGATGTCGTTGAACTGTTCCACGGTAGAGAGACGGGTCTGGCCCATGATGGTGGCGGTGAACTGCTGATCTTCCACCGACGGGGTACCACCCAGCTTGCCGAAGGCCACCTGGGCGTTCTGCGCCTTGATGGCCGCCTGCACATCCCCCGGAGTCATCTGCACCCGGTTGAGTTTGTTGGGATCGAGCCAGACCCGCATGGAGTACTGGCTGCCGAACAAGGTGATGTCTCCTACTCCGTCCAGACGGCTCAGGGGCTCCTTGATGTTGGAGACCACATAGTCCGCCAGGTCGTCGTTGTTCATGCTGCCATCGCTGGAGATGAAGGCTGCGACCATCAGGAAGCTGCTGGAGGTCTTCTGTACCCGAATCCCCTGCTGCTGAACCTCTTGCGGCAGCAGCGACATCGCTTGCTGCAGCTTGTTCTGCACCTGAACCTGGGCGATATCGGGATCGGTCCCCGGCTGGAAGGTGAGGGTCACCGACACCCGCCCCGCGGAGTCAGACTGAGAGGACATGTAGAGCAGGTGATCCAGCCCGGTCATGTTCTGTTCGATGATCTGAGTTACCGAGTCTTCCACCGTTTTGGCAGATGCGCCCGGATAGCTGGCAGAAATACCGACAGCGGGCGGCGCAATGCTCGGATACTGGGCGACCGGCAATTTGATGATGGCCAGGCTGCCCGCCAGCATGATCACCAGCGCGATCACCCAGGCAAAAATGGGTCTGTCTATAAAAAATCGAGCCATGAGGCGATTACTCCATCCTACTTGTTGGCCGGGGTGCTGGACGCGGCTTGAGCAGACGGTGCATCAGCACCCTGCTCGGCGGGATTGACCACGGCGCCCGGTCGTACTTTCTGCAAGCCAGCCACGATCACCCGCTCGCCGGAGGTGAGCCCTGACTCCACCACCCAGTTGCTGCCGACGACCCGGCTCAGCTGCACGTTGCGCAGCTCCACCTTGTTGTCAGCGGTTACCACCATCACGGTGGCGCCGCCATTGGGGGTGCGAGTCACGGCAGTTTGCGGCACCAGCAGTCCTTGCGCCCGTTCTCCCTCTTGCAGGGTGGCGCGCATAAACATGCCGGGCAGCAGCAGCTGATGAGGGTTGGGCACAATCACCCGCAGGGTCACCATGCCGGAGGTCTCATCCACGGTCACATCGGAGAACTGCAGAGAGCCCTCTTCGCCATAAGTGGAGCCATCTTCCAGCTGGAAGGTCACCTTGGCCCCCTTCTGCTCGTCCTGGGTCAGCTTGCCCTCGGCGACCAGTCGCTTGAGGCGCAGCAGATCGGCGGTGGACTGACGCACATCCACATACATGGGATCGAGCTGCTGAATGGCGGTCAGGCTATCAGCCTGCTGGGCAGTCACCAGTGCTCCCTCGGTCACCGCGGATTTACCGATGCGGCCACTGATGGGGGCTGTGATGCGGGTGTAACCCAGATTGATCTCGGCAGTGCGCAGGGCCGCCTTGCTCGCCATGATCTCTGCCTTGGCCTGCTTCCAGCGGGCGTCGGCGTCGTCATAGTCCTGACGGCTGATGGATTTGACCTTGAGCAGCTCCTGATAGCGCTGGGCTTTGAGGCGGGCACTCTGCTCGTTGGCCTCGGCCTTGGCCAAATTGGCCTTGGCGCTGGCAACCGCCGCCTGATAGACAGCCGGGTCGATCTGATAGAGCAGATCGCCCGCCTTCACATCGCTTCCCTCGGTAAAGAGGCGCTTGAGGATGATGCCGCTCACCTGCGGACGCACTTCGGCCACCCGCAGCGGGGCGCTGCGGCCGGTCAATTCGGTAGTCAACATCAGCGGACCGCTCTGCAGGGTCACCACGTTGACCGCCGCGGGGGGCATGCCGCCCTGTCCCTGGGGTGCGCCCCCCTTGTCACCACAACCTGCCAGCAAGCCTGTAGCCAGCAAGGCAAGACCAACTGAACGAGCAAGAATATGTTTATGCATGAAACACCTGAGCCTTTGCCAGTCAATGAACAATCAGGGCCGCATGGGCCCTGTTGGTAAATAGTCGAAAGATGAGGCAATATACATACATTCATAAATGTATGTAAGTGACTTTTTGCTTGCATGAGGCACAAATTTCGATGGCCAGACGAACCAAAGAAGAGGCGCAGCAAACCCGCTGCCACATCATGAGCACGGCGCTGGATCTGTTCTGCTCTCAGGGCCTGGCCAAGACCAGCCTGACCGACATCGCCAGAGCGGCAGACCTGACCCGCGGGGCCATCTATTGGCACTTCAAGAACAAGGATGAACTCTTCATTTCGCTCTGGCAGGAGCTCTGCAGCCCCCTTGCCCACCAGCTCGATGCCTGCCTCAATCCAGATGAGCCGGATCCGCTGGGGCAACTGCGCCTCTTCTTCGAAGGGGTGCTCCACAGCTTCATTCACAATCCGGCCCAGCGGCAGATGTTCACCATCCTGTTCAATCTCGAATCGCTGGAGGGGGAAGCCATCTCATTGCGCGAGCATATCCGCAGCCAGTCCGCCAACTTCTTTCGGGACCTGGAAACCACCCTGGCCAACGCGGTACGGCGGGGCCAGCTGCCCGCCAACCTCAACCTGCAGCGCGCCGCCACCCTGCTCCACTGCACTCTGGATGGCTACATCATCAACTGGCTCCACTTTCCGGGGCGGATAGACCTGCAGAGTGAGTCCGGCTTCCTGATAGAGAGCATGTTCACCATGCTGGCCCAGCCCCACGGGCCTGCCTGCGGCCGCTAACCGGCTCCGGCAACGTCCTCACATCCAAATCGGGGCCTGACCGCGCGTTTTGGCAGTCAGGCCCCGATTTGTTACCCTGTGCGCTCCCTGCTTGAGGTAACCCCTGTGCCACACTCTGACACCATCCCCGCTTCCCGGCCATTGAACGACCAGCATGCCCGCGCTCGGGCTGCCTTTTTGGTGCGCCTTAAACCCGGTGCTCACCTGCTCAATGGTCAGTGCGGTACGGGGGAGGATCTCTGCTGGCTGCGTGCAGAAGGGTATGTGGTCACCGCCTGCGAAGCAGTGCTGGCTGACGCCAAAGTTGCCTCGCAGCAATCCGGACAAGCAGTGCGGGTCTGCCCGCTGGCGAAGATGCACTCGGTGCTCCCTTACGATGGCATCTGGCTGAGCCGCCCGCTTGATAGCGACGTGGCCACCCTTGTTCCCCAGTTGCAACAGCTGGCGACCCTGCTCAAAGCGGGTGCTCCGATCTGCTTCCCCCTGCCGCCAAGCGGCAAGATAAGTCACGCTCAGCTACAACAACTGGTCACCACATCCGGGATAGCGCTGCAACTGGCGCCGATGGAAGCCGTATCAGCCAGTACGTCAGATTCCTCAAGTCAAAACGCCACCCAGTACGTCATGTTGCTGCATGGCGATCATCAGGCCACCTAACGGGCTAATTCATCACGGATTTTCCAGTTCAGCGCCAAGCCGACAGCTAGTCGGCGATCTTGGCTTTCGACAATATTTAACTCGGCGTTAACGCATAAAAGGCAGACATAACACGGCTTACGTGTTAAAAAGCGTGATTAACATCAAAATTTAATAACAAAACAGACAATACAACCAACTCCGGATTTCCTTATGAAACTTGTCCTGAAACTCATTGCTGGCATCCTTGCCGGTCTCTTGCTCGGTCTCTACGCCCCTGAGTGGGTGGCGCGCGTGCTGTTTACGGCCAAGACAGTGATAGGTCAGCTGATCACCTTCACCATTCCGCTAATCATTCTGTTCTTTATCATGAGCGGCATCGCCAGCCTGCCGAAAAACTCCGGCAAGCTGCTGGGCAAAACCGTGGCCCTCTCCTACTGCTCCACCATTCTGGCGGGGCTGTTCGCCTTTACCGTGGCGAGCCACCTGATCCCGCAGCTCACCACCGCCGCCGAACCCACCACGGCCACGGCCATCAAGCTCGCCTCCTACGTCAATCTGGAGATCCCGCCGCTGTTTGGCGTGATGTCGGCACTGGCTGCCGCCTTTGTGTTCGGCATCGGCATCAGCGCGACCCAGGCCACCGATCTGCGCCGAGTCGCCGATCAGGGCCGTGACATCATCGACCGCCTGCTGGCCAAGGTAATCATCCCGCTGCTGCCGTTCTATATCGCCGGGGTCTTTGTCGAGATGACGGTAGAAGGCACCGTGTTCGCCACCCTGAAAACCTTCGGCGTGGTGCTGGTGATGGCGATCCTGATGCACTGGATCTGGCTCTCCGTGCTGTTTATCGGCACCGGTCTGGCCCTTGGCCGCTCACCGGCCCAGCTCATCAAGAACATGCTGCCCGCCTACTTCACCGCGCTGGGGACCATGTCGAGCGCCGCCACCATTCCGGTCGCCCTGCAATCGAGCAAGAACAACGGGGTGAGCGACGGCATCGCCAACTTCACCGTGCCGCTGTGCGCCACCATTCACCTCTGTGGCTCCACCATTACGCTGGTCACCTGCGCCACCGCGGTAATGTTCCTCTCCGAGCATCTGGCCATTCCGGGTATCGAGACCATGCTCCCCTTCATCATGATGCTGGGAGTAATCATGATCGCCGCCCCGGGCGCGCCGGGTGGTGGCGTGATGTCGGCGCTGGGTCTGCTCACCTCCATGCTCGGCTTCGGTGAAGCCTCCATCGCCCTGATGATCGCCCTCTATCTGGCACAGGACAGCTTCGGCACCGCCTGCAACGTCACCGGTGACGGCGTGATTGCCCTGTGGGCGGATCGCTTCGCCAACGGCAGCGAGAGCACAGCAAGTGCATCCCCTGTGGCCGAGGCCGAACAAGCGTAAGCTCGCCGGGAAGGCAACCGCCATCCGCTGCAAAAAACGCAGGCCCGAACCATGTTCGGGCCTGCGTCGTTTCTGCCACCTTTTCTCCTCTTCCCTGTTCGTCTCTGTCTTTATCTTTACTCCTCTCAGCCGTAAACAGCACTCGCGCGACCCGCTGCACCAGACAAATTATTGGCATATGCCACATATGAGCGTATAAATGGCGTATGCCAATTAGGAGCCACCATGCCAAGACCCAAGATTGCCCGCCAGATCTGTGGCCACCCCGCCAACAGCTGCTTCAAACCCAACGGCCGCCCCATGCATCAGCTGGAGCAGGTCACCCTGGCCCCTGACGAGTTCGAGGCATTGCGTCTCGTCGACCTTCAAGGAATGCAGCAGCAGGAGGCCGCCCTAGTGATGGGCGTCTCCCGTCAGACCCTGGCCAATATCCTGAAAAAAGGGCGCTACAAGGTGGTGGAGTGTCTGAGTCTGGGCAAGGCATTGATGATGCAACCCGCCGAGCCTAACCACCAAACCAGTGGAGAAGATCCGAAATGAATGCTGTCACAAACATCCCCTGTAACAGCGCTCTGATGCTGAGTCAGGGCCTGCTGGCCGGCCACTTTACCCGTGCCGAGCAGTTGCAGATCCTCAGCCCCGAAGGGAGCGTCATCGCCACCCTGGCCAACCCGGCCGCAGCCGAAGGCTGCCACGGCAAGCAGGGGCTGCTCGACGCCCTCGCCCATCATCAGGTGGGTCAGGTGGTGGTGCGCAATATCGGCGAGCGGATGCTGGGCCGCCTGCTGGCAGCCAATATCCGGGTACTGCAGTGCCGCTCTACCCGCCTGCCGCTACCCGCGCTGCTGGCCCCTGCCAATCTGCAACCTCTCACCGAGGCCAGTCAGGGCCGCCCGTCTCGCCGTCATCAAAGCAAGTCGGCGATCCGTGCCATCCAGCCTGTTGGCGCTGGCCAGAGTCATGCTCATTGTCATGGTGGTTGCAACAGCAGCTCAGGTCACTGTTGCGCCAGTGGTGGCAATCCGGCAGATAGCCCACAGCAAGACCATACTTGTTGTCACGGCAGTGAGGGCGCAGGCCAACAGGGCGGTTGCTGCCATCATCACTGATGCCATCGCAGTGCATGTCATCACCACTAAGGAGAAGAGATCATGTCCATCTGGTTGTTGAGCCTGCTTGCCTCGTTCGTGCTGATCCTGGCCATGGGCACCATCATCTGGTGGCGCCAATACCAGCTTGCCCAGAAGCGGGAGGATAAAGAGGTGCGCCCCTGTGGCTGCTCCAGCGCCTGCTCGGATCACCTCTATCAAATCAGCGAGCCGACGCCCAAAAAGTAACCTGGCCACGGCCGCCATAACCGCAGATACAAGTTCGGCAAAAAGAAGGCGCATGGAATAGAAAGGCGCATAAAAGAGAGGGGGCACCTGCCGGTGCCCCCTCTCTTGTTGTTCCTCGTCATGCTTGAACCGCCGCGTTGCCAGACGCGCTCACCACGCGCGCTCAACCCGGCTCGGCACCGCTGGCCGCCTTTCCCGCCGAACTGGCCGGATCCTGATACTGCTGATAGATGGCATAAAACTCGGCCTTGTTGTGCAGGGCCGCGGCAACACAGGCGGGATCAAACTGGCTGCCGGCATGCTCCTCCAGATAGGCAAACGCCGTCTCGAATGGCCAGGCCTGCTTGTAAGGGCGCTCGCTGGTCAGGGCATCAAACACATCGGCCACCGTTACGATGCGCGCCGCCAGCGGAATGGCCTCCCCCACCAATCCTTGCGGATAACCGGTGCCGTCGAAGCGCTCGTGATGATAGGCAATAATATTGGTCAGCATATCGGTGTGATGAATGCCATCGAGACCAAACTCGTTGATCATCAGGTTGATCATCTCCTGCCCCTTGCCGGGGTGGCTCTTCATCACCTCAAACTCTTCCGGCACCAACTTGCCCGGCTTGAGCAAAATGGCATCCGGCACCGCGATCTTGCCGATGTCGTGCAGCTCCGAGAAGAGATAGATAAACTCCACCTCCTCATCGCTCAACCCGCAACTCGGTGCCAGTGTCCTGGCGATCAGCCTGGAGTAGGCCGACATCCGGTGCAGGTGGTTGGCGGTCTCCTCATCCCGATAACGGCTGAACTCCCGCGCCGTGGTCAGCGCGCCGCCAAGGGTCTGGATGGAGAAAAACTCCACCGCAATGATGGCCGACAGCACCTGGGCATAGGCCGACAGCTCGCTTCGGATCGGCTCGTTGAAATAGCCCGGCTCCATCGCATCGCAGAACAGAAAACCAAACAGCTTGCTGTTGAACAGCAGCGGCTCGGTATAGCTGGAGGCATAGCCCGCCTCCAGCAGCTTGCGGCTGTGCTCCGATGCCGAGCCACGCAGAGCGTCGAGATTGCCAAGCACCCGGGGCTGCTTGTGCTCCGCCAGATAGCGCAGGGAGGGGACATCGCTCAACTTCACCTCATACTGCACCAGCGGCGAGTGCCCCTCGGTGCTGTGAGCGAAGGTCTTGAGCTGATCGGTATGGGGATCATAAATCGCGATGGCCACCCGGCTCAGCTTGTCAAAACGCTCGCGCAGCGTGGCATGCACGCTCTGCATTCTTTCGCCAAATGAACTTTCCATCGCCTTCTCCACAGTATCCCCGTGGTGGGAGTATAGTGACTCCCGTTGCAACCCTCCCTGCCATTGAGCCGAAAATGACAGGAAAGCCAACAAAGCGGGATCCCCGTAACAGGCCCCGCGACAGGGGCAATAGCCCTATCGAGGGTGCGTCATTTCCGGCCATTGGTGCGACCCAATCCTGCCTGCCCGGAGATATTGTTCGGTTCTGCCATGCTGGCTGTATAGTTTTTGGTTAACCATTCCGGTAAAATCCGCGCCCTTGAATAAGAGCCACCTAAGAGTGATTGAGCGATGTCCAACACAAAACAGGCCCCCAAAGTAGGATTCGTCTCCTTGGGTTGCCCCAAAAACCTGGTCGATTCAGAACGCATCCTGACCCAGCTGCGTACCGAAGGGTACGATGTGGTGCCCAGCTATGACGATGCCGAGCTGGTCGTCGTCAACACCTGCGGCTTTATCGACAGCGCGGTGCAAGAGTCGCTGGAAGCGATCGGCGAAGCGCTGGCCGAGAACGGCAAGGTGATCGTCACCGGCTGCCTTGGCGCCAAAGAGAATCAGATCCGCGAGATCCACCCCAAGGTGCTCGAGATCACCGGTCCCCACGCCTATGAAGAGGTGCTGGGTCACGTCCACAAATATGTGGAGAAGCCGCAGCACAACCCCTTCACCAGTCTGGTTCCGGCCCACGGCGTCAAGCTGACCCCGCGCCACTACGCCTATCTGAAGATTTCCGAAGGGTGCAACCACCGCTGCACCTTCTGCATCATCCCCTCCATGCGCGGGGATCTGGTGAGCCGCCCCATCGGCGACGTGCTGGCCGAAGCCAAGCGCCTGAAAGAGGCGGGCGTGAAGGAGCTGCTGGTGATCTCCCAGGACACCTCCGCCTACGGCGTCGATGTGAAGCACCGCACCGGTTTCTACGACGGCATGCCGGTCAAGACCAGCATGGTCGCCCTGTGCGAAGAGCTGGCCAAGCTCGACATCTGGGTACGTCTGCACTACGTCTACCCCTACCCGCACGTGGATGACGTCATCCCGCTGATGCGCGATGGCAAGGTACTGCCCTACCTCGATATTCCCTTGCAGCACGCCAGCCCGCGCATCCTCAAACTGATGAAGCGCCCGGGTACCGTCGAGCGCACCCTGGAGCGGATCCAGAAGTGGCGCGAGATCTGCCCGCAGATCACCCTGCGTTCCACCTTTATCGTCGGCTTCCCGGGCGAGACCGAGGAAGACTTCCAGATGCTGCTGGACTTTATCGACAAGGCGGAGCTGGATCGGGTCGGCTGCTTCAAATACAGCCCGGTCGAAGGGGCGCTGGCCAACGAGCTGCCGGATCCGGTACCGGAAGAGATTCAGGAAGAGCGCTTCCAGCGCTTTATGGAGCTGCAACAGCAGGTCTCCATCCGCAAGCTGGCTCGCAAAGTGGGTCAGGAGATGACCGTCATCATCGACGAGGTGGACGAAGAGGGCGCCACTGGCCGCTCTTTTGCCGATGCACCGGAAATCGACGGTCTGGTCTACCTCAACGGCGAAACCGGCCTCAAGCCGGGGGACATGGTCAAGGTGCGGATCGACGAATCCGACGAATATGACCTGTGGGCCAGCCTGATTGGCTAACCCTGCCATGGGTACACACGCCGCGCGTTGAGCCGATAGCGTTCAACGCAACTAAACAAAAAGCGCCTGATGGCGCTTTTTGTTTAACAACTACCGGCGATAAACTGCTAGCCGAGGTCGTGCAGCGCCTTGCCAAGGGGCGCAGTGAGGCGCAAGTCAGAGAAACGCACCGCCAGCCCCTGCCGCTCCGGCGTGCAGCACATCACCCCGATAAAGCAACTTTAGCCTGGCGGAAACGGGGCGAGGCGCAGCAGCGGCCACACCTTGCCATCTGAATGCGAAAGGGGACTCCCTCCGACGTAGGTGGGAGGGGAATTTCGCCGGGGCGTCAGCCCCGCTGGTTTTGAATGTATTGCTTGATCACCTCCAACGGCGCACCGCCGCAAGAGCCAGCAAAGTAGGAGCGTGACCAGAGCTCGGGCTTACTGTAAGCACCTCTTAAGTCCAGGAATTCATTGCGCAGTCGCCTTGATGTGACTGCCTTCAACGAGTTCACCAGTACCGATAGCTGTACTGTTGGGCCGTACTCTATCAGCATGTGAACATGATCAGCCTCTCCGTCACACTCTTTCAGTTCCGCGCCAAAGTCGTTACAAACCACAGTGGCATACTGATTGAATGCGGCAAGGTGTAAATCGCCCAATATCTTTTTTCGATACTTGGTCACAAACACCAAGTGAACATGGAGGAGATAAGCGGCATAGCGTGACTTATTGATGTTTATGACTTGCATTCAATGACTCTGTTCGGTGTAATGATGCGAAGAAATATTGCTACATACTGAGTATTGAATGCAAATTCTTAAAGCCTACAAATTCCGACTTGATCCGACTGAACAACAAGCACAACGCCTGCGCCAGTTGGGCGGATGTGCTCGTTATGTCTGGAATCACGGGCTGGCAGAAACCAAACGCCTTCTTGATGCTGGCGAAAAACTGCCTTCTGCTTTTGAGCTGAACCGGATGCTCACCAGTTGGAAGAAAGACCCGGAAATGGCCTTTCTGGTTGAGGCATACACCGACAACCTCCAGCAGAAACTCAAGGATTTGCACGGCGCGTGGATGCGCTGTTTTGATAAGAAACTCGCCGCCAAGGCTCCTGTTTTCAAGAAGAAAAGCGACAACAGAGACTCAATCAGATTTGTCAACTTCGACAAGTATTGCCGCCTTGAAAAAGGGCGAGTGAAGCTGCCAGCCGGGCTGGCTTGGGTCAAGTTCCGCCAGTCCCAGCTAGTTGAAGGGAAGATTAAAAACGCCACTGTCAGCCAAGCCGCCGGGCACTGGTATATCTCCTTTCAGGTCGAGCAGGAGCACCCCGAGCCAGTTCACCCGTCCGGCTCAATGGTCGGGCTGGATGCGGGTATCGCCAAGCTCGCAACCCTGTCAGATGGTACGGTGTTTGAGCCCGTCAACAGCTTCAAAACCAATCAGGCCAAGCTGGCAAGGCTCCAACGCCAGTTGAGCAAAAAAGTAAAGTTCAGCAGTAACTGGAAGAAGCAAAAAGCCAAGATCCAGCGGCTGCACTCACATATCTCCAATACCCGCCGCGATTACCTTCACAAGGTCACCACGACAATCAGCAAAAACCACGCGATGATTGTTATTGAGGATTTGAAGGTTTCCAACATGTCAAAATCAGCAGCGGGCACGACAAGCCAGCCGGGGCGCAACGTCCGGGCAAAATCAGGGCTGAATCGTTCGATATTGGATCAGGGCTGGTTTGAGCTACGCCGCCAGCTCGAATACAAGCAGGCATGGCGAGGCGGTCAGGTGCTGGTGATTAATCCGGCCTACACCAGCCAGCAATGCGCCTGTTGTGGGCACGCTGCGAAGGATAACCGCCTGACGCAAAGCCAGTTTAAATGCGTTGCGTGTGGTTATGAGGCGAACGCCGATGTGAACGGCGCTCGCAATATTTTAGCGGCGGGACACGCCGTTTTAGCCTGTGGAGGAGCGGTGCAAACAGGCCGCCCGATGAAGCAGGAACCCGGTACTGCGAGAGCAGCTATCACCCAGTAATGGGAATCCCCCTCCTGAGACGCGAAGCGCGAAGGTGGGGGAGGATGTCAAACCAGGTGCTGCGCCAAAAATCGGTCTGCTAGTCCGTTACCACCAGCAAACCGTCATCTGTCTGGTGCCATTCGGCGGGCTCATTGAGCCAGCGCCATTCCATCCCTTCCATCATCCTGCTTTGCTCCCTTTTATCCCGCGTAATCCCGCACAAATGGGGCTAGCCAACGCCTCGCCCGGTCACGACAGGTCATGGCTGCGCCTCTGCGGAACCCATAAAAGGAGTCAATAGTGTCGCTATTGCTGCCCCGATACAAGGCTTGTGCGTTGCGCCATCAGTGCGTCCCAAAAAGCGCGGGGGGCCTGATGGCCCCCCGCAAACACACCGGATGAGAAAATGCCTTACTTGGCGGCGCTATCCTTCACGCACTTCTGGACAAAGCTGTTCTTGGCCGCGCCAGCCAGCTTCTTGTCGGCTGCCGCCTTCTCGCACTTGGCCGCCGGATCCACCGCCGCGCCCGTCTTCACGCACTTCTGGATAAAGCTGTTCTTGGCCACACCGGCCAGCTTCTTGTCGGCGGCCGCCTTCTCGCACTCACCGCTCGCGGCGCCAGTGGCATCTTTCACGCACTTGCCGACAAAGCTGGTCTTGGCGGCGCCGTTAAGCTTTTTGGCTGCGGCCTGCGCCTCGCACTGCAACTGGGCTGCGTCGTTGGCAAAGACCGGATTGGCCAGCAGCACGCTGCCGCAGAGCAGGCCGAACAGGATGGTACGCTTCATGGGTGATCTCCTCTCTATCTGGTGATGTGTTTGCATGGTCATATTTGCATGACGATGTGTTGCAAATGGCTGTGATTGCAACATCTGATTGTTGCCGCAGATCCCCCGCCTCGCCAGCTTGGGAGCGGAGCAAAGGGCAACCATCGCCCGCACTATAGCGCCGATTGGCTGAGCGGGATGGTCCCCAGCCAACCCTTCCCCGACGGCAAGTCTGCCCCCAACTTTCCCGCCACGCCCGCCAACTCCAATAAAATCAAGGGCCATGGGAATCCGGTTCCCGGTCAGAGCGATTTGTTGAGCCAGCGCAAAAAACCAGTCATTACTGACACTTACGTCATTTTTTGACTGGCACGACCAGATTCGACTGGCTTAACATAGCCATCCGGTGCCTATTCATCAGTGATGGGCTGCTGCCCCGCTGGTTAATGGAGCATATTGGAAGCTGTAATCCACGGGCGGTAGCGTGGGTTTTGCACAGTGATTGATGCATTGCGTAGGTTGGCGCTGAGCGTAGCGAAGCCCAACACGCGAGCCCTCGGCCAGTTGGTGGCCATTCGGTGCAACCGAACAGACTGGATATTTCCGGAAAGGAGAACCATGCGCTATCGCCGAGCAACAACCAGTGGGGCATGTTGGTTCTTCACCGTCAACCTGGCTGACCGAAAGCAGGATCTACTGGTACGTCATATCGACCTGCTGCGCGAAGTGCTCCGCCACGTCAAACAGCAACACCCCTTCGAGATTATTGCCATGGTGGTGATGCCGGATCATCTCCATGCCATATGGCAACTACCGCCGGGTGACAGTAACTATCCCATGCGCTGGTCTCTAATCAAGGCCGGCTTTTCACGAAGTCTCGCCAAAACAGAGCGGATACGGGAGAGCCGACTCAGAAAACGGGAACGCGGTATCAGGCAACGCCGTTATTGGGAGCATCTGATCCGGGATGACAAGGATCTGCAAGCCCATGTCGATTACATCCATTTCAATCCGGTCAAACATGGTTATTGTGCCAAACCTGTCGATTGGCCTTACTCCTCCATTCATCGCCATATCGCCGCAGGATGGATAACGCCAGATTGGGCCATTGATAGTGACTCGCGTCGGGAATAATCGACTTGGGATATGTTGTAGGTTGGCGCTGAGCGCCGCGAGGCCCAACAAACGGGAGATATGATTTCCCAAATAAGATCATTTTTGACCATATAGAATCGATAACCAAAATCAAATCTAGGGAAGGTGCGAACAAGTGGATCGCACCTTCACCACGAACTCTTTGTCCGCATTTGAAATGCCCATCACTCCAAAAAC